>JAOAIT010000054.1 GCA_026414565.1 Verrucomicrobiia bacterium | reverse complement strand
GGCGGAAGCTGTGCGGGGGGAGGGGCGGGGCGGGGCGGCGGTCGAGGACGAGGCAGCTCAAGGGGGGGCTGCGGAGGGCCACGCCGGCGGGCTGGCCGAAGCGGACCCAGTCGCGGTCGGCGAAGATTTCGGGGGGCGGGGTGGCGAAGTGATGGCACCAGTGGGGGGCGTTTTCCGGGGCGAGGAGGCCGCAGCGCCGGCGATGGGTGCAGGGGGCGATTACGTCGAATTCGGCGCGCAGGATTTCGCGGGCGGCAATGAGGGCGCGGCTGGTTTCGTAGTCGCCAGATTCCACCCAGAGGACGGCGGTGGCGCGGCGGAGGGTTTCCAGCAGGGCGGAGAAGGCCGGGGGGGAAAGCTCGGAGAGGACATGGCTGAGGATGAGGACGGCCGGGGTGGCGGCGGGGGGTGCGGGGGCGATGGTGAGGCCGGGATACTTGGCGCGGGCGCGGTCGGCGGCGTATTGGACGGCGAGGAGGGAGCGGTCGTGGAGCCAGAGGGGATGGTGGGCGGCGGTGCCGTAGTGATCGAGAAATGCGCGGCCGGCGACGCCGCTGCCGCAGCCCCAATCGAGGAGGGGGCCGGGGGGAGGCTGCCAGTGGCGGCGGTCGAGTTCGGCCAGGAGCCAGTCCCATTTCCAGCCGATGCGCTGGGCGAAGGTCTGGTCGTAGCTGTCGAGGTCGCGGCGGGAGAGCCAGTAATCGCCGGCGCCGGCGGTGCGTTGGAGGAAGGCGGTGCGGAGGCGTTCGAGGGCCGGCCAGTCGAGGGATTGCCAAAGTTCGCTCATGGCAGGGGTTGGGGGTTGCGGCCCATGGCGCCGCGCTGGCGGGCGGTTTCGTAACAGAAAACGGCGGCGGCGGCGCCGACGTTGAGGGAGTCCACCTGGGGGGCCATGGGGATGGCGACCCATTCATCGCAGACGTCGAGGACGGCGGGGGAGAGGCCGGAGCCTTCGCTGCCGAAGACGAGGCAGCAGTCGCCGGCGAGCTGGGCCTGGGGGAGGGTGCGCTGGTCGGTGTGGGGGTGGGCGGCGACGAGGCGGACGCCGCGGGATTTGAGGTAGCGGAGGCTGTGGGCGAGGCAGAAACACTCGACGACAGGGAGCCAGAAGATGTTGCCCATGGAGCTGCGGACGGCGCGGCGCATGTAGGGGCTGCTGGAGGTTTCGCCCTGGAGGAGGGCATGGACGCCGAAGGCGGCACAACTGCGGACGAGGGCGCCGAGGTTTTCGGAGTTGTTGATGCCGTCCACGGCGACGAGAAACCAGGGGCGCGGGGAGCGGTCGAGGGCCTCGGGGAGCGGGGTGGGGTTGGGGATGTGGGCGACGGCAAAGACGCCCTGATACATGGAGAAGCCGGTGAGGCGTTCGAGGTCCTCTTTTTCGGCGACAAACACTTCCACCAGTTCGGGGCGGGCTTCGAGGCGGGGGCGGAGAATTTCGAGCCATTTGGGGGGCATGACGGCGGAGATGAGGGTGAAGGGGGTGTCGAGGAGGCGTTGCACGATTTTCTCGCCTTCGGCGACGAAGATGCGCTGCTGGTGGTGATCGCGCTGGGCCTTCATGGTGCGGTAGGGGAGGAGCAGGGGATGCTCCAGCGTGGTCAGCGGTTGTGCATGCAACATGGGATTATTGCAAGGGGAAGAGCGGGAGCGGCGCAATGAAAAAGAATGAAGGCAGGGCGGCGGAGCTTGGGGGGAGAGGGGAAAGGAAAAGGGGGAAATGCAAAATGCAAAGTGCAAAGTGCAAAATGGGGGAGGCGGAGGCGAGGGGGTGGGAAAAAGCGGTGGTTGGGGTTGACAAGGCGGGGATAAGGCCGCACTGTTAGAGGGAGGCTCCTGCTGCGCGCATGAAACAGCCCATGAGAATCCTTTTGTTGACCGCCTTTTTGCTGGGCGGCGGGGGGTTGTCTGCCCAGGTGGGGCCGGCGGAGCGGATTCTCAAGGAGCGGGCGCGGGGGGTGACCAATGACGTGAGCCAGCGCAGCGGCAATCCGAATTACACGCCGCCCGCCAAGGGACGTCCGGCGGCCCCGCCGGCGGCGGCGCCGGCGGCGGTGCGGTTGCCGGAGTTGACGGAGGCGCAGCGGAAGGCGGCGCGGCAGTTGCGGCAGGATTTGGAGGCGGTGGCGGCGGGGAAGGAGAAAACGCCGACGCAGACGTTGACGCAGGATTTGTTGCAGGCGGCGAGCGGGCCGCGGGCGCCGGGTTTGAATGCGTTGATGGCGGTGGCGAGTGATCTGGCGGCGGTGTGGGGGGCGCAGAAGTGGACGGGGGCGCAGCAGGAGGCGTTTGTGGAGGGCGTGATCCATTTGCTGAACAGTGATTTGCCGCCGGCGGCGGCGCAGTTGGCGCTGCGGCAGGCGGAGGCCCTGCTGGAGAAGAGCGGGGCGCCGGGCGCGGAGGCGCGACGGCTGGCGGGGAGTTTGAAACAACTGAATCAGGGGCGTTAAGATTTCGTACCTTGGCAGCAACGACAATCCAATCAACTATGAGCCTGACCCAACCCGACGGCGCGGTAATGACAAAGGTGCGCGAGCTGTGCTCGACGCTGGCGGCAGATCCCGCGTTTCACCAAATCCGAGATCGCATTGGCGCGTTCATGACTGATGAACAGGCGCAGATGCAATATGAAGACGTGGCGGCGCTGAGCCAGGCGTTGCAACACAAGCAGCGCCAGGGCATCCGGCTGACGGAGGAGGAGATCGCGGACTTTGAGAGCCGGCGCGATCAGTTGCTGGCGAATCCGGTGGCCAAGGGTTACCTGGACGCGCAGGAGGAGATGCATGCCATCCGGCAGTCGGTGGCGACGTATGTGATGAAGACCTTCGAGCTGGGCCGGCTGCCGCAGGAGGATGATTTTCATAACTGCGGCCACGGCTGCAGTTGCGGTTAAGCGCGGCTGGCGGCCGGCTTGCGCATGCCGCTGAACGCCACGCCATGGTCCGTTCCTACTACCAGCCCGGCGCCGGCCGCGCGGCGGGGGTGGAGGATTTGTTTGCCGGCATAGCGCCGCGCTACGATCTGCTGAATGATTTGCAGAGTCTGGGGCTGCACCGGTGGTGGAAGCGCCGGCTGGTGCGGCTGGCGGGGGTGCCGCCGGGGGGCCGGGCGCTGGATTTGTGCTGCGGGACGGGGGATGTGGCGCTGGGGTTTGCCCGGCGTGGGGTGCAGGCGGTGGGGCTGGATTTCAGCGGGCCGATGCTGGCGGTGGCGCGGCAGCGGCAGGAGCGGCTGGCGCGGGGGGGCCGGGGGCTGGCGGTGGAATGGGTGCGGGGAGACGCCTTGAATCTGCCTTTTCCGGAGGGGCACTTTGACGCGGTGACCATCAGTTACGGGCTGCGGAATCTGGCGGATGTGCGGCGGGGGCTGGAGGAGATGTTGCGGGTGACGCGGGCTGGGGGGCGGGTGTTGGTGCTGGATTTTGGGAAGCCGGAGCCGCGTTGGTGGCGGGCGGTGTATTTCTTTTACCTGGGGCGGGTGGTGCCGCTGTTGGGGGCCTGTTTTTGCCGCAATGCGCCTGCTTATGCGTACATTTTGGAGAGTCTGGAGCATTATCCGGCGCAGGCGGGGGTGACGGCGCTGTTGCGGGAATTGGGGTGCCGGGAGGTTGAGTTGCAGAACATTCTGGGGGGCGCGATGAGCATTCATTGCGCGGTGAAGCCGGCGGGGTGAGGGCGGGCGGGTGGCTTGACAAAAGTGGGCGGTGGCGACAAGATGAAGGCTCCTAAGGCTTCCCTTCAGCCTGCGGGCTGAAGCATCCTGCGAAGCCGGTTAGGGGGCTGGGAGGCCCCCTTCCTTTTTTTTGGGGTGTGGCGGCGGGCGAGGGGTCATGCGGGCTTGATTTCTGCGGGGGTTGTGGGTTAATCGGCCCCGGCGCCGGTGGCGCGTGCATGAGAGATTTTTTTTCATTATTCATCGGGCTGGGGCTGGTGGCGGCCGGGGGGCCGGCGGGGTGGGCGGCCGGGGCGGAGAGCCGGGAGGCGGGGGCGGTGGTGGTGGTGTACAACCGGGAGGTGCCGGATTCCCAGCGGGTGGCGGAGCATTACGCGGCGCGGCGTGGGGTGCCGGGGGATCGGCTGGTGGGGCTGGCGCTGCCGCGGACGGAGGTGATGAGCCGGGCGGAGTATGAGCAACAACTGCGGCAGCCGCTGCTGCGGTGGTTGACGGAGAACGGGCACTGGCAGTATGGCGGGGGGGGAGCGCCGACGGGGCTGCCGGTGCGGGCGGGGATCCGGTATGCGGTGTTGTGTTATGGGGTGCCGTTGAAGATCCGGGCGGAGCCGGGTTTGAAGGAGGCGGGGGCGGCGGGGTTGCTGCCGGCGCTGCAGCGGAATGAGGCGGCGGTGGATTCGGAGCTGGCGTGTCTGCCGGGCAGTGTGACGAATTATTTGATTACGGGGGCGCTGCCCAATCCCTTTCATGCCACGACGAATGTGGGGCGGCTGCATCCGACGAACGGGTTGCTGCTGGTGACGCGGCTGGACGGGCCGACGGCGGAGGTGGCGCGGGGGCTGGTGGACAAGGCGCTGGCGGCGGAGAGTAACGGGCTGTGGGGGCGGGCGTATATTGATTTGCGGCAGACGACGGACACGAATTACGCGCTGGGGGATCGGTGGCTGGCGACGGCGGGGCAGATGTTGTGGCGGATGGGCTATTGGGTGGAGGTGGACACCAATGCGGCGACGTTTGGGGCGGGTTATCCGATGAGCCAGATTGCGTTTTACGCGGGGTGGTATGAGGAGCATGTGTCCGGGCCGTTCACGCTGCCGGAGGTGGAGTTCATGCCGGGGGCGTTTGCGTATCATTTGCATTCGTTCAGCGCGGCGACGGTGCGGGATGGGCGGCAGCATTGGGCGGGGCCGCTGCTGGCGAAGGGGGCGGCGGCGACGATTGGATTTACGGAGGAGCCGTATCTGGCGGGGACGCTGGATGTGCCGACGTTTGTGGCGAACTGGCTGGGGATGGGGGCGACGCTGGGGGAGGCGGCGTATGCGGCGCAGGGGAATTTGTCGTGGCAGACGACGGTGATAGGGGATCCGTTGTACCGGCCGGCGGGGCGGCGGGCGGAGGAGGTGCATGCGGAGCTGGTGGCGCGGGGGAGTCCGCTGGTGGAGTGGTCGCATGCGAAGGTGGTGGTGTTGAATCTGGCGACGGGGCTGACGCCGGTGGAGGTGATGCGGTATCTGGAGAATCTGACCAACACGAGCGGCAGCGCGGTGCTGACGGAGATGCTGGGGGATTTGTACTGGCAGAATCGGAAGTTGTTGGACGGGTTGTACACGGTGGAGAGCGCGTTGAAGCGGGGGCCGTCGCCGCAGCAGAAGGTGCGGTTGTATTTGAAGACGGCGGAGCGGCTGCAATTTTTGCAGCGGCACCCGCAGCGGCTGGCGTGTCTGGAGGCGCTGGTGAAGGAATTTCCCGAGCATCCGCGGGCGGCGGAGGTGAAGAAGGAGATTGAGGAGTTGAAGGCGAAGCTGGGGAAGCCGTCGTCCTGAGGGCGGCGGGGGGCGAATGGCGCTGGCGGATGGGGCGGGAATCGTTACTGAGGATGCGGGATGAAAGCAGTGATTTTAGCGGCGGGGCGGGGCACGCGGATGAAGGAGCTGACGCAGGCGCGGCCCAAGCCGATGTTGGTGGTGCAGGGGCGTCCGATCCTGGAGCATATTTTGTTGGGGCTGCAGGCGGCGGGGATCGAGGAGGTGTTTGTGGTGACCGGTTTTCGGGCGGAGGCGATCGAGGACTATTTTGGGGACGGGCGGCGGTGGGGGTTGCGGCTGCAGTATGGGCGGCAGGTGGTGCAGGACGGGACGGGGAAGGCGCCGGAGGTGGCGCGGGAGTTTGTGGGGGAGAGCGCGTTTTTGTTGACGTACGGGGATATTTTGGTGCGGCCGGAGACGTATCAGCAGATGCGGGCGCGTTTTGGGGGCGGGGCGTATGACGGGTTGATTACGGTGACGGCGGGGGAGGACGTGAGCAAGGGGGCGGTGGTGGTGGTGGATGAGCGGTTTGATTTTGTGACGCTGGTGGAGAAGCCCACGCGGGCGCAACTGGAGGAGCTGCGGGGGCGGGGGCTGCTGCGGGAGGGGGGGCCGTACTGGTACAATGCGGGGATTTACATATTTCGTCCGTGTCTGTTTGCGTACACGGCGCGGCTGGAGAAATCGCCGCGGGGGGAGTACGAGCTGACGGATGCGATTACGGCGATGGCGGCGGCGGGGCACCGGCTGGCGGGGCTGGCGATAGCGGGGCGGTGGGTGGATGTGCGGGATCCGGAGGTGCTGGCGCGGCTGGAGCGGGAGGCGGAGGCGGGCCGCGGGGGGTGAGGGCGGCGGGAGGCGTGGATTGCCGCTTGCCAGGGAGGCCGCGGGGCGTGATTTAATGGGGGCGGCAGCCTATGAAAGCCCTGTTTATTCACGCGCATTTTGATGATTACGAGTTCACGGCGGCGGGGACGTTTGAGTTGTGGCGGCGGCGGCTGGGGCCGGGATTTCGGGGGAAGGTGGTGGTGTGCACGGACGGGGAGGCGGGGCATCATGCGATGACGCGGGCGGAGACGGGGCGGCGGCGGCTGGCGGAGCAGGCGGCGTCGGCGCGGATTGGGGGTTACGAGTTTGAGCTGCTGCGGCTGGCGGATGGGCGGCCCGGGCGGGAGGGGTGTTTGACGCTGGACGCGCCGTTGCTGGCGGCGTTGTGGAAGTGCATCCGGGAGTTTGAGCCGGATTATTTGTTTTGCCCGCCGGTGGTGACGGATCCGCTGGCGGGGCTGCATGTGGATCATGAGGTGGTGGCGCAGGCGGTGCGGCGGGTGGCGTACCTGATCAATGTGCCGCATGCGTTCACGCCGGAGTATCCGGCGGACGAGCGAAATTCGCGGGCGTGCAAGGTGCCGGTGATACTCAACGTGTATGACACCTACATGACGGGGGCCAATGGGTTTGATCTGGCGGTGGAGGTGGAGGAGGTGTTTGAGGCGATCCAGGCGATGACGTGGTGTCATCAGTCCCAGATTTGCGAGTGGCTGCCGTGGGTGGGGCGGCATGCGCTGGCGGCGCCGGCGTCGTATGAGGCATGGGGCCGGACGCTGCGGGAGCGGTTTGAGCGCCGGAATCGGGAGCTGGGTTTGCGGACGCGGCGGGCGGTGGAGGTGTTCACGGTGACGGCGTGGGGGGAGGTGCCGGAGGCGGAGACGCTGCGGCGGGATTTTCCGGCGTTGCGGCGGGAGGCGGCGGCGTGGCGGCGGCTGACGCGGCGGCTGCGGCGGTGGCGCGGGGTTTGAGGGCGGGGGCGTGGGGGGCGCTTGCTGTTGGGCGGGGCGGTGCTATGCTGCGAGTGGCGGAGAACGGATTTGGCTA